>NZ_CP049265.1 GCF_003048875.2 Campylobacter concisus
AGATGATCTAATTTGTTTTTCTACTCGACAAGCTCGTAGAAAAAATATAATTGAAATATAAGCTAAAAACCTAAGAAATTTTGTAGGTGTTTTATACTCTCGAAATTCATTTCGGTTATGTAGTCATCATCAGAATTTTTTAGCTTGGCTTTGATTTTATCCTGGTAATAATTTAGCTCAATAATTTTTAGGGTGTCATATTCTTGAGTGTGTGGATTTTTAACTCTGACGCTTTGGAAAAGGTAGGCTTTTAGCTCGTCGATTTTGTTTTGTTTCAAAGATCGCAGCCTCTCTTCTCTTTGGATATCTCTTGCAATAGTTGCTAGATTTCTTTCGTTCTCTTTCTCGTCCTTTTCAAGCTCTGAAACGGGCTGCGGCATAAAGCAAAACTCTAAGGCTTCAATCTCGCGCCCCTTTTTGTGCTTGATTACGACCAGCTTCTCAAACGGCGTGCGGCGCATATCAAAAAGGTTTCGTTCTGCCGATAGCTCTTTGATTGTAGGCTTTAAAATTTGTTTGTCTATATCGCAAGATTTATAGCTTTCAGGAATACCCAAAAGCTCTTTAAAATCATCGTATCGAATGCGCCATCGTCCAGTTTGGCGATATTGTTTTAAATAGCGGTAAATGGTTTTTATGTATGTGCCGTTAAGATTTACAAACTCCGCTAACTCGTATCTAGTCCAGCCTTTAAGAGGGCTTGAAATATAACGGTCTTTAAAGCCTTGTGATACTCTAATTCTCAAGACTTTGTTTTTACTATCGGTTTCTATGCTTGGAAAAATAACGTCTTGTCTTAGGTCGCCTAGCTCGTTAATTTCATATCTAAATTTAAACTCTTGAAGCTTGCCTAACTTATCTAAAATATCACGCCTATAATTTGTTCCTTGTGCTATATTCGCAAGTTCAAAAACTTTATTAAAATCAAGCTCTAGCGTGTCGCCTTTGGTGGTTCTAAACTGCTGCAAAAGGGTAAAGAATACGTTTTGCTGTGCTTCACTCAGTGAATTAAATTTTAGCTCGTGCAGCTCATTTGAATACTTTACAACTTCGTTCATTTGTAGCCTTTTTTGTTTTTTTGCATTATATCATAAAAACAAGGATAGTTATTAAAGGATTTTATCCTTTAATAATATCATTATATAAAGCTGTTGAGTTAAGTGAGAAATCTATCCTTGAATAGTGAGAAATCTATCCTTGAATAAGTGAGAAATCTATCCTTGAATAGTGAGAAATCTATCCTTGAATACCCCTTGCTAAGCTCGACGCCATCGGCTCTAGCGAATACCTAAAAGATAAGAAAAGGTTTTTAAAAAGATGTTAAAAGGCGCGCGCGAAAAAAAATCGACCACTTTTTTGAAAAAATCTGACTAGCAATTCGGACGCTTCAGCAGCGCTCAAATTGCTAGCGCAATTTTCGTCCGCGAGCTTTTTCGCTTTGCATAGTCGCTACGCTCCGCAAAGCTCTAGCAATTATTGAGGAGATGATAAAGGTCTTTTTAAAAGCTTCTGCCAGTATCTTTCTTAATTATTTTTTGAGATACTGCCTTTTGTCTCTCTTTTTCTTTTTCTTGCATAATTTCTAAATGCGCTTTTTTTGCCAACAACACATTTGGTTTAATAAACTCATCAAAAAGTGGCAAGTGGGAATATTTAGCGTCTATTTCTCTGTCTTTTCCTCTAAAATCGCCTGAAATTGTGTTTGGTCTTTCATTTTTAAAAGAAGCACGATAGTTAATTAAATTAAAATACTCTTTTAAGTCGTCAAATTTGACCGCTGTTGCATTTTCTTGTTTTAATTCGATAATTTCCTTGTCTTTGATATCGTTTTGCTCTTGTAGGGCTTTATTTTGCGTTTTAAGCATATCGTTTTCACGTTTTAAATTATCAATAGCTTTTAAAATCCCGTTATCATAGTCATCATAGGTTTTAAAATTTTCGGTGGAAATCATCATTTCTTTGGTAATTTTTAGGATTTGTTCATTTCGCTCTTTTTTAAAATCTTTATAGTCTTGACTTATAGTTTTTTCTTTTTCTAAATCTCTTTTTGTTGCTTCGTGGGCTCTTTGCTCTTGCTCAAGTTGTTTTTTAAGTTCTAAAATCTGAGCTTGGTTGCATTCTTGAATTTTTGCCTTTGCTAGATCTCGCCATTTGCCTAGATCTGTATATTGATCTTTTTCGTATATTCTCGGTAATCCCATCTCAACCAAAGCATTATTTGCTTCGATCATTCTTTTTCGTTCAGCTTGAAAGGCATTATCTGCTTCTTTAAGTGCTTCTTTTTGCTGTTTCTCGATTTCTCTTATTTGTTTATTTAAATCATTGATTGCTTGTTTTGTAGTCTTTTTTTCAGTTTCTTTTTGTTTGGCGTATTCTCTAGGCTCGGTGCGCTCTCTGCCGCTTTTTCGCTTATCCTCGCCTCTTTGCATTTGCAAGATTTGAGATACCTCAGATTGTAGCTCTCTAAGCTTTTGCGGTGTAAGTTCCCTTTGGCGATTTATGCCAGTGTTCTTGTCAAGAGTTATAAATTCTAAATGGGCGTGATGGTTGATTTGCTTTTTGCCGTCTTCGTCGATATGCCCTTCATCTCTGTGTATTGCGATTTGATAGCATTGAAAGCCGTATTTGTCGTTAAAATGCTGGGCTAGTCGCTTTAAGTCGTCCATTGTGGTATCTGATTTTATATTACAAACTGCCGACCATTCATAAGATTTGGCTTGAAATCTTTGATTTGTTCGGTTTATATAAGTTTCTTTGGCTTGGGCTATGATTTGCCCTTTTAGTTCCCTTGCTTGCTCCGCATCGCGGTCACATTCCGCCCCTTTTTCGTTGTCAATTAGATAGCTTGGCGGAAGTGTGCGATCGTTATGTTCGGCGTTAATTGCAAATGATTTTTTGAAATTTATACTTGAAATTTGGCTCATTTTATTTGCTAAAAAGCTCGCTATGGCTGCCGACTTGCATTAAATTAAGCTCTAATACATCGTCAATTATTTGATATATTAGTAATAAATCAGGCTTTATGTGACATTCTCGATACTGCGAATATTTGCCTTTTAGTGCGTGATCACAAAGCTTTTGTTCTAAGGTTTCGCCATTTGCAATTTTAAAAACTACTTCATCAATCAGGTCTTGATCTTGTGGGGTTTGCTTTTTAAACTGCGTTCGATACTTCTTTGAAGTGGTAATCTTGAGCATTTTTTATTCTCTCATCTTTGCTTGATAATCCGCAAAGTCATTGCACTTTATAACGTCGCCGTTTTCAAATTCTTTTATCGCTTCATCAAGAGCAGGTATAGAAATATTTTTCTCGTCTATCTTGCTTTTTGTTTTGGTTCTTAAAAATTTAACTAGCTCTTTTTGCGTAGCGATTTTATTTTTAAAATCTTCTTCAAGTGAGCTTAGTTTTGCTTCAGCTTTTAGTAGATGATTAAATATTGTTCGCTTACTCATATTTTCATATTTTTGGTAATCAATAGTTGCTTGCATTGTGGCTTCCTTTTTAAAATATTTTGTTGTGATTTTATCATAAAAAATATTTTAAAAACAAATTGATATCTATGAGCTTGCGAATAGGTGTCTAATTTGCAAATTAGACACCTTGACAAGCA